>NZ_CP036498.1:875000-880000 GCF_018279705.1 Tardiphaga alba | reverse complement strand
CTACTAACGGAGTCTCTGTTGATGTCCTTTCCTCCGGGTACTTAGATGTTTCAGTTCCCCGGGTTCGCTTAAAACCCCCTATGTATTCAGGAGTCTCATACCTTCAACTGATAACCGAAAATCCAAGCTCACACCGACTTGCGTCAATGCGACCTTAGAGTTTCGGCTATCGAAGGTGGGTTTCCCCATTCGGAAATCTATGGATCAAAGCCTCTTCGCGGCTCCCCATAGCTTATCGCAGCGTAGCACGTCCTTCATCGCCTCTCATTGCCAAGGCATCCACCGAATACCCTTAAGACACTTGATTGCTCTCATTATCAATATCCACACACTCGGCAGAGTTTGCTGCAAGCTGCCTGTACCGACCAACATAGTTGGAAGCACAGATCCGCCCGCGACGCGGTCAAGCATCACGAACTTCAAGCAGCTGGATATGATTTAGAAAGACCAGTTATTTGCTTCTCAAAATCGAACCGATGCCGAGGCGGTCAAGCTTCAGCAGAACGGATCAAGCAGTGGAAGCCTGCGATGCAGACGTTCACCCTTGATCCGGGAGATTACACAGCAATCCTCAAGCCTAAGCTCCAGGATCCTGTTCGGATCGATTTCCTCTATACGATGTCATAAATCCCGCCATCGACCTCACGAAGAGACCGAAGCGAAGTTGTATGCGGACCTATCAGGAGCTGCCCATATTGGCGCTCACTGCGAACACACTTACCTTCAGTCGAAGATGTTTGATTGTTTTGTTAGTCCCGAACCTCAAACCGTTTCTGGTGGAGGCAGACGGGATCGAACCGACGACCTCATGCTTGCAAAGCACGCGCTCTCCCAGCTGAGCTATGCCCCCGTTCCAGAGACGAATGCTCAACATTGAGAACCAATGTTTTGCAGATGCGATGTCGACACGAGCAGCAGCTTCAAAGATCGAAGCGCGCAAATATGGTGGGCCTGGGAAGACTTGAACTTCCGACCTCACGCTTATCAAGCGCGCGCTCTAACCAACTGAGCTACAAGCCCTAACAACAAAGGGCAAAACTCTGCGCTCAGCACGACCTTGCGACCGACTGTAAGCGTCACGAGCACGCCCCAGCGTGTGTTCGTCCGCGAAGAAAGAGAAACGAAGACGGCGGTGTCCCGCCAATGCAGCTCAAACATTGATCCAATGTCTGGCCACTGATGTTTCTTAAAACAGGTCGATAACAGCAAGCTGTTGAAGACCCATCCTTAGAAAGGAGGTGATCCAGCCGCAGGTTCCCCTACGGCTACCTTGTTACGACTTCACCCCAGTCGCTGACCCTACCGTGGTCAGCTGCCCCCTTGCGGTTAGCGCACTGCCTTCAGGTAGAACCAACTCCCATGGTGTGACGGGCGGTGTGTACAAGGCCCGGGAACGTATTCACCGTGGCATGCTGATCCACGATTACTAGCGATTCCAACTTCATGGGCTCGAGTTGCAGAGCCCAATCCGAACTGAGACGGCTTTTTGAGATTTGCGAGGGGTCGCCCCTTAGCATCCCATTGTCACCGCCATTGTAGCACGTGTGTAGCCCAGCCCGTAAGGGCCATGAGGACTTGACGTCATCCCCACCTTCCTCGCGGCTTATCACCGGCAGTCTCTTTAGAGTGCTCAACTAAATGGTAGCAACTAAAGACGGGGGTTGCGCTCGTTGCGGGACTTAACCCAACATCTCACGACACGAGCTGACGACAGCCATGCAGCACCTGTGCTCCAGGCTCCGAAGAGAAGGCTCCATCTCTGGTGCCGGTCCTGGACATGTCAAGGGCTGGTAAGGTTCTGCGCGTTGCGTCGAATTAAACCACATGCTCCACCGCTTGTGCGGGCCCCCGTCAATTCCTTTGAGTTTTAATCTTGCGACCGTACTCCCCAGGCGGAATGCTTAAAGCGTTAGCTGCGCCACTTGTGAGTAAACCCACGAACGGCTGGCATTCATCGTTTACGGCGTGGACTACCAGGGTATCTAATCCTGTTTGCTCCCCACGCTTTCGTGCCTCAGCGTCAGTTATGGACCAGTGAGCCGCCTTCGCCACTGGTGTTCTTGCGAATATCTACGAATTTCACCTCTACACTCGCAGTTCCACTCACCTCTTCCATACTCAAGATTCCCAGTATCAAAGGCAGTTCTGGAGTTGAGCTCCAGGATTTCACCTCTGACTTAAAAACCCGCCTACGCACCCTTTACGCCCAGTGATTCCGAGCAACGCTAGCCCCCTTCGTATTACCGCGGCTGCTGGCACGAAGTTAGCCGGGGCTTATTCTTGCGGTACCGTCATTATCTTCCCGCACAAAAGAGCTTTACAACCCTAGGGCCTTCATCACTCACGCGGCATGGCTGGATCAGGGTTGCCCCCATTGTCCAATATTCCCCACTGCTGCCTCCCGTAGGAGTTTGGGCCGTGTCTCAGTCCCAATGTGGCTGATCATCCTCTCAGACCAGCTACTGATCGTCGCCTTGGTAGGCCGTTACCCTACCAACTAGCTAATCAGACGCGGGCCGATCTCTCGGCGATAAATCTTTCCCCGTAAGGGCTTATCCGGTATTAGCACAAGTTTCCCTGTGTTGTTCCGAACCAAGAGGTACGTTCCCACGTGTTACTCACCCGTCTGCCACTGACACCGAAGTGCCCGTTCGACTTGCATGTGTTAAGCCTGCCGCCAGCGTTCGCTCTGAGCCAGGATCAAACTCTCAAGTTGGACTTGAAACTTTTGAACCGGCATAATCACAACGTTTGACGAGGATCCCACCATTCTACGTCAATCAAAGCCGAAGCCTTAACCGACATGCCGTCCGCGCTTCACAGCGCAAAAACAGCGATGGTGTTTCCTTGTAAAAAACGTAGTGCCGCCGAAGTCTTTCGTCCGGTCTCTGCCCTTCAACACCAGCTCGCGCCGAATGCTTCAGAACCAAGACCCGCAAGGACTCCGCCGTCCACGTTTCTCTTTCTTCTTCTCAACTTGTCAAACAGCCCGACACATCAAAGTGTCACCTCCTCTGGCGAGGAGAAAATCTCGATCTTTGATCTTCCGCAGAAGATCTATCCGATGTGAGACCTAACAGGTCGGCATCTCGTGGATGCCAGCGCCCCGAAGGGAGCGAACCAGTAGACCTTCCGTCGGAAGGAAGCAACCTCTTTTTTCAGAATTTTTCACCAACCTGTCATCCGACCGATCAGCGATCTTTCTGAAGAAGGAAGCCCGTGATGCCTCCATTCCTAGAAGCCTCACACCCTTACACGACGCAGAAACAACAACCGGCAACTGACCGATTGTTGATGCACACTTCGAAGTGAAGGAGCTTACCGAGCGTGCTTTGCGCCCCGGGCCGTTGGCCCCGGCGCCGCCGCGCTCAGTGGCCGTCTTATAGGGGGTGGCTCCCGAAACTGTCAACGCTGAATCGTCAGAAACTTGTCGCACCAGATTCATGCGCGACGAGTCACGAGATTCGCTTGCAGCGCAGCGGTTTCCGCGATGTCTGCGATGTGGAAAGCGGCGTGATCGGCGCGTATGCGCGAAAACTTTTTTGCAGCGCGGGGGATTTATCGCTGCATCGCGATGATGAGAACGCGATCCGGGATACCCGTTCGCTTCACTCGTCCTTGAGCAGCGGCAACAGCTTGTCGAAATGCCTGATAACGAGCGCGATATTTCCCTTGTGCTCGATGGGCGGCAGTGGCGACTTCATGCTGGCCTGCAGATCGTCCAGCGCTTCTTTCTTGTCCTCGGCCGACATGGTCTTGTCCGCCTGAACGGCAGCGATCTTCTGTTTGAAATACGCTTCCGGGCCGACATAGGACTTCGTCTTCGGATCGATCCCGGCCATCACCAGACCGATATTGTCCTGCACGATGCTGTAATCGGCATAATCCGCGAAGCCGTGCTTCTTCACCACATCATTCAGCTGCGTCACAACGCTCGCATTCGCCTGCGCGATGGAAGACGATGGCGCAACCTTGGCCGTAAAACTATCAATGTCCTTATGCGCCGCCAGCAATGACTCGATCTGCTTTTCAGTCAGCGCGATCTGCTTGCCTGCCGTTGCCTGCTGTTTCGCCGGCTGAGCCAGAACGATCCCGCCGGGACAAATCACGAAAGAGGAAACGGCGAGAGCGGACATTGCGAAGAAACGCGCAAAAGACTTCATTTAAAGCATCCCCGAGAGTTGCGTTCTCGGTGAGTCGTTCACGCGCAGGGATAGTTCAGAGACTGAGGTAATATTTTGTGGGCTGCGCGATTGCCCTCAAGGTCTCCCGAAATCTCGCAGCGATCTAGATGTCGGCCTGGATACGCAATCGCCGGATCATGTCGGCAGATTCGGCCAGCAATGCGGGCACATCAATGCGGCTGTGACGTCCACTCTCCTTGTGAACCACGCCATCGATCATGACGAAGTCGACATCATTCGGGCGCGCCGCATGGGTCAGCAGGAAATCCACGTTCTTCACAGGGCTGGTGTTGAGGCTGTCCATCCGCACCGCGATGAGATCCGCGCGTTTGCCGACGGTGAGACTGCCTACAATTTTGCCGAGACCGAGCGCCTCGGCGCCTCCCATGGTGGCCCATTGCAGTGCCATCCGATCCGACAACGCGCCCTGCTTCTCCGCCATGCCGGCGGCGAGATCCGCGGTCACCCGCATCACACCGAACATGTCGGCATTGCCGGCGAGCACCATATTGTCCACCGACAGGCTCATCGGCACGCGTGCATCCATCATCTGCGCCAATGGCGGCAGGCCATAGCCGACTTCGAGTTCGGTCCAAGGGCTGATCGACAGCGGCGATTTTGTCTCCGCCAGCAGCCGCAAATCGGACGGGCTCGCATGCGTGGCATGAACCAGCAACACGTCCGGCCCCAGCATTCCTTCGCGGTGAAGCGTGAGGATTCCGCCCATCGCAGCAGCTGCGCGATCGGAGGCGATATGGCTGGTGATCGGCAGCTTGAATTCACGCGCCGCCGCCCATTCGCCACGCCAGGCGACGG